>NZ_CBDBZM010000001.1:0-25105 GCF_965213555.1 Acuticoccus sp.
GGCACCGCTACGCGTTCTGCGCGGTCGTGTTCGTGCTGTGCATCCTCCTCCTGCGCGTCGTGGTCGCCAGCCCGTTCGGCTACACGCTGCGCATGATCCGGGACAACCCGCGGCGCGCCGCGTTCCTCGGCGTCAACGTCCTGCGAGCCAAGGTCATCTCGTTCGTCGTCGCGGCGTCGGTCGCCGGCGTCGGGGGGATCATGCTGGCGCTGTTCACCTCCGGCGCGTACCCGGAGTGGGCGTTCTGGGCCCAGTCCGGCGAGGCGATCTTCATGATCATGCTCGGGGGCATCAACGCCTTCTTCGGTCCGCTGCTCGGCGCGCTGCTCCTGCGCATCATCAACGACCTCGTGCTCGCCTACACCGAGTACACCGAGCTCGTGACCGGCATCGCCATCCTCGTCGTCGTGCTGGGCCTCAGGCGCGGGGTGCTCGACTTCGTGTTCGACATCGCCGAGCGGCGACGCGAGCGCGCCGAGCAGTCCGCCCAGTCGGGCGCCCTCGCCAAGCGCGCGGCGGCGGAGTAGGGCGGTTGCTCGAGCTCAGGGACCTCGTCAAGGCGTTCGGCGGCGTCGTCGCCACGGACCACGTGTCGCTCAACTTCGCGCCGCGCTCGCTGAGCGCGATCATCGGCCCGAACGGGGCGGGCAAGACGACGCTGTTCAACCTGATGACGGGCCACCTCGCGCCGACGAGCGGGCGCATCCTCCTGGAGGGGCAGGACATCGCGGGCCTCGCGCCCGCCGCCATCGTTGCGCGAGGCATCGGCCGTGCGTTCCAGGTCGCCTCGATCTTCCCCTCACTCACCGTGGAGGAGCAGCTCATCGCGGCGGTGGCGGCGCACCAGAAGTCCAACGAGCGGATGCTGTCCGCCTTCCCGCCCGAGCCGGCTCGCCGCCGCGCCGGCGAGCTCATCGAGCTCCTGGGCATGGGGTCGGTGGCCAAGCGCTCCTCGCGCACGATCTCCCACGGTGACCAGAAGCTCCTCGACGTCGGGCTGGCGCTCGCCCTCGACCCCAAGGTTCTCCTCCTCGACGAGCCCACCGCAGGCATGGGCCCCGACGAGCGCTGGGCGATGATGGAGACCGTGCGGCGCCTCTGGACCCTCCAGCACATGACGCTGATCTTCATCGAGCACGACATCGACATCGTGTTCGACTTCGCGCAGCGCATCGACGTTCTGCGCTACGGCAAGGTGCTCGCCTCCGGCACGCCCGACGAGATCCGCGGCCATCCCGACGTCATCGAGGCCTACCTCGGGGTCGCCCACGAGGCGCGCGAGGAGGCGGGCGCGTGAGCGACGTCGTCCTCAGCGTCGAGCAGATCGACGTCTACTACGGTGCCTCGAAGATCCTGTTCGGCGTCGACCTCACCGTGCAACGCGGCCGCACGCTGGCGCTCCTCGGTCGCAACGGAGCGGGCAAATCCACCACCATGAAGGCGATCTGCGGGATCGCGCCGCCACGGAGGGGTCGCGTCGCGGTCCACGGGAAGGACGTCGCCGGACGCGCGCCCCACGTCATCGCCCGCCACGGCGTCGGCTACGTGCCCGAGGATCGCCAGGTGTTCCCTCTCCACACCGTGGAGGAGAACCTCACAATCGCTGCCAAGCCCGGCATGGACGGCGCGCGGGGGTGGACGCCGGAGAGGGTTTGGGAGAGCTTCCCCCTGCTCGCTGAGCTGAAGACGCGGCGCGCGGGGCTCTTGTCCGGCGGCGAGCAGCAGCTCCTCACCATCGCGCGCACGTTGATGGGGAACCCGGACGTCCTCCTCCTCGACGAGCCCTCGGAGGGGCTCGCCCCCATCATCGTCCAGGAGATCGGGCGGCTCATCCGTGCGCTGCGCGAGACGGGGGTGACCATCGTCCTCGCCGAGCAGAACATGCACTTCTGCCTCGGGCTCGCGGAGGACGCCGCCGTGATCGACAAGGGCCACATCGTCTATGCGAACACCATCGAGGCGCTGCGTGCGGACCCCGAGGTGACCTCGCGCTACCTCGCCATCTGACCGCAGCTTACCCGCGCGCGGGCCGGACGCCACCGTAGGGTGCCCAGGAGCCGGCGCAGAAGAAGCCGGCGTCCACGGGCAGGTTGACGCCGGTGATCGCCGCCGCCTCGTCCGACAGGAGGAACGCGACGGCGTTGGCCACGTCCTGCGGCAGCACCATGCGGCCGAGCGTGGAGTTCGCCTCGAGCAGCGCGGGCTCGCGGTGGCCCAAGTCGATCTGGTGCTGCAGCGCCGGCGTCAGCGTGTAGCCCGGCTCGACCGAGTTGACGCGGATGCCGCTGCGCCCCCACTCGCCGGCGAGCCCCATGGTGAGGTTGCTCACCGCTGCCTTCGTCGGTGCGTAGGCGTGGAGGGGGACCGAGCGCTCGGCCGTCACCGAGCTGATCGTCACCATCGCGCCCGCGCGTCGGCGCAGCATCCCCTTCGCGAACGCCACCAGCGTGAGGTAGGTGCCGCGCAGGTTGATGGCGACGACGTCGTCGTAGAGCGCCAGCGGCAGCTCCTCCGGCGGCAGTGGCGCCTGGACGATGCCGGCGGAGGTGACGAGCGCGGCGACGGGACCGACGTCCGCTTCGACCTGCGCAGCGAACGCGGTGATCGCGTCGGCGTCGCGCACGTCGACGTTGAAGGCGTGCCCGCCGAGCTCCGCGGCCACGCGGTCGGCCGCGTCGCGGTTCCGGTCGGCGACGACGACGCGCGCCCCACGCGCGGCGAGGAGCCTCGCGCAGGCCTCTCCGATGCCGCTCGCCCCGCCGGTCACCACGGCGACGCGGCCGTCGAAGCGGGCGGCCGAGCCTGTGTCCGACATCGCCTCCGGTCCGTGCTGCGCCATCGGTGGGTCAGCTCGCGATCTTCTGCGGGGCCCCGCGAGCGAGCACCTCGGCGGTGTGCTCGCCGTGCCGCGGTGGCGTCGTCGGGTGGCGCACCGGCGTGTCCGACAGCTTGAGCGGCGAGCCGAGCAGGCGGAGCGTCCCGTGCTTGGCGTCGGGCACCTCCACCACCATCTGCCGCTCGACGACCTCGCGGGAGGACAGCACCTCGTCCACCGTGCGCACCTCGCCGGCCGGCACGCCCGCCGACTTCAGCGAGGCGATCCACTCGGCCGTCGATTTGCCGAGGAAGATCGCCGCCAGCGTCGGGACCAGCGCGTCGCGGTTCAACACCCGGTCGCGGTTCTTCACGTAGCGCGGGTCCTGTGCCAGCGCGGGCTGGTCGATCACGCGCTGGCACAGCTTGGCGAACTGCGTGTCGTTGCCGACGGCGAGCACCAGTACGCCGTCGGAGGTATCGAACGTCTGGTACGGCACCACGGTAGGGTGCGCGTTGCCGATCCGCTCGTAGCCGCACCCGGTCTGGAGGTGCCCCGTCGCGACGTTGGCGAGCGTCGCGATGGCGCAGTCGAGGAGCGAGATGTCGACGTGCTGGCCGCGCCCGGTCCGGCCGCGGGCGATCAGCGCGGCGAGGATGCCCTGCACCGCATGCATCCCGCCGATGAGGTCGCCCACCGCGACGCCCACCTTGATGGGCTGGCCGCCGCGTTGGCCGGTGATCGCCATGATGCCGCTCTCGGCCTGGATCACGAAGTCGTAGCCCGGCTCCGCGGCCCGCGGCCCCGTCCGCCCGTAGCCCGACACCGAGCAGTAGATCAGCCGCGGGTTGACCTTGGCGACCGCCTCGTAGCCGAGCCCGATGCGGTCGAGCACGCCGAGGCGGAAGTTCTCCACGAGGACGTCCGCCTCCGCCGCGAGGGCGAGCACGGACCGCAGCCCCTCCGGGTCCTTGAGGTCGACGATGGCGGACTTCTTCGAGCGGTTCGCGCACATGTAGTAGGTCGATTCGCCCTCGATCTCCGGCGGCATCCAGGTGCGCGTGTCGTCGCCGTGGCCGGGCGCCTCGATCTTCCAGACCTCGGCACCGAGGTCGGCGAGCGTCTGTGCGCAGGAGGGGCCTGCGAGGATGCGCGACAGGTCGAGGACCTTGATGCCGTCGAGTGGGGTCATGACGCTCCGCCTTCGATGCCGCCCGCCCGCCGGGCGCGCGTATGGTGCCGATCGCCCGCTCCTAAGGCAAACCTTCGCCGCACGCGAAGGATTGTGCAGCACCCTTGTGCCAACGGTGCCTCATCGGCCACCATCCCAATCCTCGAACAGCCCGCGGAGGGGCCATGCCACTCGATCCCGACAAGCTCCTCAACCTCCACATCCCCGAGGTCCGTCACACGCTCACCTGGCGCGACACGATCATCTACGCGCTCGGCCTCGGCTACGGCGCGAACCCGCTCGACGAGGAGGAGCTGAAGTTCGTCGACGAGACCAAGCTGAAGGCGGTCCCTGCGATGGCGAACGTGCTCGCCTATCCGGGGTTCTGGATCCGCGACCTCGACACGGGGATCGACTGGGTCAAGGTCGTGCACGGCGAGCAGTCGGTGCGCATCCTGCGGCCCCTGCCGACCGAGGGGACGCTCTCCGGGCAGACGCGGGTGGTCGACCTCGTCGACAAGGGGGAGAAGGGGGCGCTCGTCATCTCCGAGCGCGCCATCGTCGACGAGGCGAGCGGGGAGACGGTGGCGACCATCCGGCAGACCGGGTTCTGCCGGGGCGCGGGCGGGTTCGGCGGCAAGCGCGAGTCCGATCACGTGCCGCAGCCGATCCCCAACCGCCCGCCGGACGAGAGCGTCACGCTGCCGACGGCCGACGGGCTGGCGCTGATCTACCGCCTGTCGGGCGACTACAACCCGCTCCACGCCGACCCCGAGGTTGCCAAGCGCGCGGGCTTTCCGAAGCCGATCCTGCACGGCCTCGCCACGTTCGGCATCGCCTGCCGCGGGCTGATGCAGGCGTTGTGCGACAACGAGCCGGAGCGCGTGCGCGGGCAGGACGGGCGCTTCTCCTCCCCGGTCTATCCGGGCGACGCGATCACCGTCGACATGTGGCGTGAGGAGCCGGGCGTCGCGAGCTACGTCGCGCGGGTCGCCGAGCGCGAGGTGACGGTGCTCGCCAACGGACGTTTTGAATACGACGCGGTGCACTGAGGCCGTGGCACGGTGCGTGATGGTCGCCGGCGCGTCCGGGCTCGTCGGCGAGGCGGCGACGCTGGCGTTCGCGGCGCGCGGCGAGCCGGTCATCGCGGTGTCGCGCCGGCCGCCGCGGGCAGCGGACGGCGTGCGCCACGTCGCCGTCGACCTCACCGACGCCGATGCGGTGCTCGCGGCGGTCGCCGGGCTGCCTCCGGTCACCCACCTCGTCTACGCCGCGCTCTACGAGAAGCCCGACCTCGTCGCTGGCTGGCGCGATCCCGACCAGATGGCGACCAACCGCGCGATGCTGGACGCGCTCCTCACCGCCGTCGCCGACCGCGGCGCGCTCGCCCACGTCAGCCTCATGCAGGGGACGAAGGCCTACGGTGTCCACCTGCGGCCCATCGCGGTCCCGGCGCGGGAGGACGCGCCGCGCCACGCGCACGACAACTTCTACTGGCTGCAGGAGGACCTCCTGCGCGAGCGCGCTGCCGAGCACGGCTTCGCGTTCACCATCTGGCGGCCGCAGGTCGTGTTCGGCGAGACGGTCGGCGTCGCCATGAACCTCGTTCCAGCGTTGGGCGCCTACGCCGCGATCCGGCGCGAGGAGGGGCGGCCGTTCTCCTTCCCCGGCGGTCCGCCCTACGTGCTCGAGGCGACCGACGCCCGCCTCCTCGGTCGCGCGCTCGCCTGGGCGTCGGAGGCGGAGGCGGCCGCGAACGCGACGTTCAACATCACCAACGGCGACGTCTTCGTCTGGCACAACGTGTGGCCGGCGATCGCCGACGCGCTCGGCGTCGAGCCCGGGGAGCCCGAGCGCCACTCCCTCGCGTCCCTGCCCGAGAAGGCCGACGTCTGGGAGCGCGTGGTCGCCCGCCACGGCCTCGAGCCGACGCCGCTGCCCGCCCTCCTCGGCGCCTCGCACCTTTATGCCGACTTCGCGTTCGCCACCGGCGCGTCGCGCCCACCGCAGCCGGCCCTGGTGTCCACCGTCAAGGTGCGGCAGGCCGGCTTTCACGAGTGCATCGACACCGAAATCATGCTGCGCGAGCTCATCGCTGCGCTGCAGGAGCGGCGCATCATCCCGCCGCGATGAGGGAGGACGGCATGGGCGAGGCGCGCTGGACGAGGCGTCCGGAGGGCTCCAACTGGGGCGACTTCGGACCTGACGATCAGGTAGGGCGCATGAACCTCGTCACGCGCGAGGCGCGGCTGCGCGGCGTGCGCGAGGTGACGGAGGGCATCGCCTTCTGCCTCAGCCTGCCGCTCGACTACCCCGGCGGCAACGCGCTCGTGCGTCACCGCCATCCGCCGAAGTTCCACATCGCCGAACGGGCAGGGCGGACCAACTACCACTTCGAGATGAGCCACGTCTGCGGCGCGTTCTCCGACGCCATCTGCGACGACGCGGTGACGCTCTTCACCCAGTACTCGACCCAGTGGGACAGCCTCGCCCACGTCGGCTCGCGCTTCGACGCCGACGGCGATGGTGAGGCGGAGATCGTGTACTACAACGGGTTCCGCGCGGGGACCGACATCGTCGCACCGGGCGGCGTGCGCGAGGCCGGCGCCGACCGCCTCGGCATCGAGAACCTCGCCGTGACGGCGGTGCAAACCCGGGGCGTCCTCGTCGACCTCGAACGCGAGCACGGCCGCACGCGGGCGCTGATCTCCTACGACGACCTCATGCGCACCATGGACGCGCAGGGCGCGGCGGTGGAGCCGGGCGACATCCTGTGCCTCTACACGGGCTTCGCCGACGTTGTCCTGTCGATGGAACGGTCGCCGGACCCCGAGACGCTGCACTCGTCCTGCGCGGTGCTCAACGGGCGCGACGCGCGGCTGCTGAACTGGATCACCGACAGCGGCATCGCCGCCCTGTGCGCCGACAACTTCGCGGTGGAAGGCTACCCCGCCGAGCCGGGGGAGGGGGAGCGCTACGCCGGGCTGCCGCTCCACGAGCACTGCCTGTTCAAGCTCGGACTGCACCTCGGCGAGCTCTGGTACTTCTCAGAAGTCGCGGCGTGGCTGCGCGGCGCCGGCCGCACCGGCTTCCTCCTCACCGCGCCCCCGCTGCGTCTGCCCCGCGCCGTCGGCTCGCCGACGACGCCCGTCGCGACGGTCTGACCCGACGCCGAGGCGAGGCGTGGGCGGACTACACGCCAAAAGGAAAATTTCGCAACCGCATTTTTGTCTAGCGTTGTAGTTGACCCGGCGAAAATGATGCAGTTATGTCGAAGCATCAGTGCTGTTGCGTACGGTGCCGCGGGTGGGGCATCCACCTGACACTTACGCAAGTGGCATCCCCATGATGAACCTGTTTTCGTCGTCCGGTTCGGACGACCGCGCACGGCTGCGCATCCTTGCGCCGACTCGTTACGTCTGGACGTTCAGCGGCCCTCGTCGGTCGCGACACAAGGTCATTCGTAAACCGTTCGTTCCGTTCAGTCGTATTGACCAGCGCATCGAAGGCCTTACGGTCTTCCCGCCGACGGGCAAGCGCATCGACCTGGTCCACGCCTTCAACCGCGTTCCCATCGGGACGAAGCCCTTTGTGATCGGGTTCGAGTCCCATCTGCCGCGGGCGTTCGGGACCAAGAAGAGCCGGCCCTACCGCTGGATGATCCGGACGCTCGTGAGCCAGCGCTGTCGCAGCATCGTCGCCATCTCAGAGTTCGCCAAGAACAACTTCCTTCACGATCTGCGGCACTGCACCGACGACGAGGCGAGGACCCTGCAGTCGAAGGTCGTGGTGCGCTTGCCCTCCGTGCGCTCCGTTGCGCCGACCATCCCGCCGAAGCCGAGCGCGACCGCGGGCCTGCGTCTCCTGTTCGTGGGCAGCCACTTCGCGCGCAAGGGCGGATGCGTGGCCCTGCGCATCGCCGAGCTCGCCCACGAGCGGGGGCTGCCGATCACGCTCGACATCGTGTCTGACTATCAGGTCGGCGCGATCTCTTGGACCGATCCCACGAACCCGGACTACTACACGGACTACTGGAAGCTGAGGTCGCTTCCCAACGTCCGCTGCCACGGCGCTTGCCCCAACGACGTCGTCCTGTCCCTGATGGAGTCGGCGCACGTCGTCCTCCTGCCGACGTTCGGGGACACCTTCGGCTTCTCGGCGATCGAGGCGCTGGCGGCCGGGGTCCCCGTGCTCGCCACCACGCAGGGAGCGCTGCCGGAGTTCCTGGTCGACGGCGGCAACAGCATCCTCCTCGACCTGCCGACGAAGAAGTCCGGCGAGTGGGAGTGGCTGGGTCACCCGAGGCGGGACTCCACCGAGTTCGAGGTCGCGCACAGGAGTGCGGTCGAAGCGCTGGCGCAACGCTCCATCGAGCGGCTGGCCGCCGTGGCCGCCGACGACGCCGGCTACAGGCGCATGGCAGCCGCCGCAAGGCAGACCGCGCTGGACCTCTTCGATCCGGAGTTGGCGAACGCGTTCTGGGACGACACCTACGTGCGCGCCCATGCGATGGGCCGCGGGCTCGCCGGCGGGTTCGCCGAGGTCGATCTTAGCGCCGCCGGAAGCCCGGGCATGGTGCTGGACGCCTGAGCGGGCGGCATCACGCGCCGCGGATGGTAAAGCGCGGCGCGGCGAGGTTGCGGGGCACGAGCGCCGAGCGGGTCTCGATGCGGGGCACGACCCGGGTGCGCACGCCGCCGCCCCCGGCCGGGCCGCAGCAGTAGAGCGCCGTCACCTCTTGCAGCGCGGCCGCGACGCGGGGTCGGTCGCCGTCGCGCACGGCGAGCCTCACGCGCACGTCCTCGGCCGCCGGCCAGGATGCGTCCTGCCACAGCGCGCCTGCGTCGCTGTCGAACGCGCTCGAGACGCCGATGAGGTCGATCCTGTGCATGAGGTCGAGCCCGCGCAGCGCGAGGCGGGCGCGCAGCGTCTCGGCGGCGAGCTCACCGCGAGCGCGAGCGTTGGGACCGGCGTAGGAGATCTCCGCCTCGCCGAGCCAGTCGCCGGCGAACCCGACGGTCGCTTTCAGGAGCTCGGGAGCCGGGTGTCCGCGGGCGCCGCGCACCGCGATGCGGTCCGGGCCGTCGTCGGCAAGCTCCACCCCGGTGATGTCGAGCGTCACGTCCGGCGTGAGGTAGGCCGCCGGATCGTGGATCTCATAGAGCAGCTGTTCGGTGACCGTACGCCGGTCGACGCACCCGCCGGTGCCGGACGGCTTGGTGACGACGAACGTCCCGTCCGCCTCGGCCTCGGCGATGGGGAAGCCGATGGCCTCGGGCGAGGGCACGTCCTTGACGCCGGGGTCGGCGAAGTAGCCGCCGGTGACCTGCGCGCCGCACTCGAGGAGGTGGCCCACGAGGGTGCCGGCGGCGATGCGGTCGAGGTCGTCCCACGCCCAGCCGAAGTGGGCGACCAGCGGCCCCAGCGCGAGGGCCGGGTCCGCGACGCGCCCCGTCACCACGATGGTCGCCCCGGCGAGGATGGCGTCCGCGATGGGCCGTGCGCCGATGTAGGCGTTGGCCGAGACCGGCGCAGCGTCCACCGGCGGCAACGCGCGCTCCCCCTCCCACACCTCATGCTGCGCAAGGTCGATGGCGCCCACGACGTCGTCCCCCTCGACGACGGCGATCGTCGGCGCGACGCCGGCGTCGGCGGCGAGCCGCGCGATGAGGTCCGCCGCCGCCGGCGGGTTGGCGCAGCCGAAGTTGCCGACGATGACGATGCCGGCCTCGGCGCACGGCGCCAGGATCGGCGCCAGGAACTGCGCGAGGAGGGGCTCGTACCCGGCGCCGGGGTCTTGGCGGCGGGCCAACGTGCCCAGCGCAAGGGTGCGCTCGCCGATGGTTTCGAACAGGATCGCCCCGCCGCGTCCGTGCCGCGCGATCTCCGCCACGACGGGACCGGCGGCGTCCACGCGGTCGCCGGAGAAGCCTGCTCCTGAGCCGATGCGGTAGGTCATGGGGGGTCTTCCGTCGGCGGCCATCGTCCCGCTAGTGTTCCCTCGCGCGGAGCGAAGGGCAAGCACGATGGACGAGGCTCACGAAGCTCCCCCGGGCGAGGCAAGCGTGCGCGTGCCGCTCCACCGCATCGCCCACGCGCGATCGGGTGACAAGGGGAACCGGCAGAACATCAGCCTCATCGCCTACGACCCGGCGCTGTGGCCGACGCTGCTCGCCGAGGTGACCGAGGCGCGCGTGCACGAACTCTTCCGCCATCGCGGGGCGTCGGTCGTGCGCCGCTACGTGCTGCCGAAGCTCCATGCCATGAACTTCGTCATCGACGACGCGCTGGAGGGCGGCGTCAACGCCGCGCTCGCGCTCGACACCCACGGCAAGACCGGCTCGTTCCGCCTCCTCGCCATGGAGATCGCCGTGCCGGAACGGCTCCTGCCGTCAGGCGGCTGAAGGGGCGCGGCATCGAATGCGTGCCACGCCACTTGTGATTCACGCTCCGCCGCACGATGCTCCGCCGGTCCAGAAGGGCCACGCAGCGCCCGACCGCCCCCGACGTGAGGAACCGCACCGTGACATTCCGCGACATCATCCCCTCGCTCCGGATCCCCGTCATCGGGGCGCCCCTGTTCATCATCTCGAACCCGGACCTCGTCGTCGCCCAGTGCAAGGCGGGCATCATCGGCTCGTTCCCGGCGCTCAACGCGCGCGAGGGGGACGGCGAGCCGATCATGCTGGAGGCCTGGCTGAAGCGCATCAGCGAGGAGCTCGACCGCTACAACCAGGCGAACCCTGACCGTCCGGCCGCGCCCTACGCCGTCAACCAGATCGTCCACCGCACCAACCAGCGCCTTGAGCGCGACCTCGAGATCTGCGCCAAGTGGAAGGTGCCGGTGTGGATCACTTCCCTCGGCGCGCGGGTGGAGGTGAACGAAGCGGCGCACTCGTGCGGCGGCATCGTGCTGCACGACGTCATCAACGACCGCTTCGCCCGCAAGGCCATCGAGAAGGGGGCCGACGGGCTGATCGCCGTGGCGGCGGGCGCGGGGGGACACGCCGGCGCGCTGTCGCCGTTCGCCCTGGTCCAGGAGATCCGCCGCTGGTTCGATGGGCCCATCGCCCTGTCCGGCGCCATCGCGCGGGGCGACGCGGTCCTCGCCGCGGTCGCCATGGGAGCGGACGCGGCCTACATCGGCACGGCGTTCATCGCCACCCAAGAGGCGAACGCGGTCGAGGCCTACAAGAGGATGATCGTCGAGGGCGGCGCCAACGACATCGTCTACTCGGACCTCTTCACCGGCGTCTGGGGCAACTACCTGAAGCCGTCCATCGCCGCGGCGGGCATGGACCCGGAGGACCTGCCGCGCAGCGACCCCTCGAAGATGAACTTCTCCTCCGGGTCGTCCAAGCCGAAGAGCTGGAAGGAGATCTGGGGCTCGGGGCAGGGCATCGGCGTCATCGAGAAGGTGGTGCCCGCGGCCGAGCTCGTCGAGCGGCTCGCCACCGAGTACGAGGCGGCTCGCGCTCGCCTCTTCTCCCAGCCCGCCGCACCGGCGCGGCGCGAGTACGCGGTCAGCGCGTAAGGCTACGCAGGCGAGGCGACCTTCGCCCGGGCGAGCTCCTCGTCGCGCAGCGTCCGACGCGACGGCTTGCCCACGGCGGTGCGAGGCAGCTCCTCGCGGAACTCGATCTCGCGCGGCACCTCGTGCCGGCCGATGCGCTCGGCGAGGAACTCGGCCAGCTCGTCCAGCGTGAAGCTTGCTGTCCCGGCACGGCGCACGATGAACGCCTTGGCCGCCTCGCCGCGGTAGTCGTCCGGCACGCCGATGACGATGACCTCGTCCACCGACGGGTGCTCGGCGATCGCGTTCTCGATGACGAGGGGATAGACGTTGAAGCCCGAGGAGACGATCAGGTCCTTCTTGCGGTCGACGATGTAGAAGTACCCCTCCTCGTCCATCGACCCGATGTCGCCGGTAAGCAGCCAGCCGTCGGCGAACGCCGCGGCGGTCTCCTCGGGTCGCTGCCAGTACCCCTCGGTGACGTTGGCGCCGCGGATCGCGATCTCGCCGACCTCGCCGGCGGGAAGCGCACGGGAAGGCTCGTCGAGGGCGACGATCCTGAGGTCGATGCCGGGCAGCGGAATGCCGATGGTGCCGAGCTTGTCCTCCGGCAGCGCGTCCGGGACGATGGTGCCCGCGGGCGACGTCTCGGTCATCCCCCAGCCCCCGCGCAGCGCCAGGCCGGTGAGGGAGCGCACGCGGCGGAACAGCTCGACCGACAGCGGCGCGCCGCCGGACGCGACGTAGCGCAGGCTCGACAGGTCCCGGGCCTCGATGTTCGGGAGCTGGGTCAGCGCGATCCACAGGGTCGGCACGCCGCCGAAGGAGGTCACGTGCAGCCGCTCGATGGTGTCGACAGCCTCCGCCGCGTCGAAGCGCTGGCGCAGGACGACGCAGCCGCCCTCGTCGACGCGGCGCAGGAGGTTCGTCGTCAGCCCCATGATGTGGAACAGCGGCGAGTAGGTGAGCGTGACGGTGTCGCCTGCCGTCGAGGGGGCGTTGTCGAACCACGCGCGGTACATGGCGACAGCGGCGGTGAGGTTGCGATGGGACAGCATCGCCGCCTTGGGCACCCCCGTGGTGCCGCCGGTGTATTGCAGCAGTGCGAGGTCGGACGGCGCCACGGGGGCGGGATCGAGGGGCGCGCCGGCGTGGGGCGCCACGAACTCGTGGGCGCGCACGCCGTCGCCGAACAGGGGCTCGTCGGCCCGCAGCGAGATCGGGTCGTCGCATAGGACGACCTCGTCCACCGCGCCGGCCGCCTTCAGCGTCAGCGCGCGCTCGGCGAACAGCGGCGTCGACAGCGTGATGGCGAGCCGCGCGCCGCTGTCGGCAGCCTTGTGCTGGAGCTCGCGCGGGGCGTCGAGCGGGCTGAAGTGGGTGACCACGCCGCCCGCTGCGAGCACCGCGAAGAACCATACCGGATGGAACGGCGTGTTCGGCAGGTAGAGCGCCACGCGCTCGCCGCGGCGCAGCCCGGCCGAGCGCAGCGCGACGGCAGCGGCCGCGACGCGTTGGCCGAGCGCCTCGAACGTGACGGTCTCGCCGTAGTACTCGACTGCCGGTTGCGCCGCGTGGCGCAGCACCGCGTCCGCGAGCATGGCGGTCAACGTGCTCGGCTCGGGGTCGAAGTCGTGCGGCACACCCTGTGGCAGCAGCGCGCTCCACGGACGCGAATGCCCGCTCAACGGCCGGCTCCCCGAGCCAAACCGGCCGATCGACGCGCAGCGTCGAAGGGGCACGCACCCACACAGGGTCGGGTCACCGGCGCCTCCCATGTTCGCCCGCGGTGCGGCGACCGGCCTGCCCGCGGTTTGACAGGGACGCTAGGAAGGGTTGTATGACAGGTCAACGAGGGTTCGCGCGCAGGGCGACATTTGCGCGAGGAGGAAGGATGCTCGACCGCAGGTGCGAGGACGCCCAGGCCGCGTTGAGCGGCCTTGCGGACGGTGCGAGCATCGCGGTGTCGGGCTTCGGCGAGGCGGGCCGGCCCAACACGCTGCTCGCGGCCGTGCTCGCGATGGGCGTCAAGGACCTCCACGTCATCTCCAACAACCCAGGCGAGGGAGAGGTCGGCCTCGCCCCGCTGTTCCTCCATGGCCGGGTCGCGCGGCTGACGTGCTCGTTCCCGCGCGGCGCGCTCGGCGCGATCGTCGAGTCGCAGGTGCGTGCCGGCGACCTCGTGGTCGAGGTGGTGCCCCAAGGCACGCTCGCCGAGCGCATCAGGGCGGCCGGTGCGGGCATCCCGGCATTTTACACGCCCACCGGCTACGGGACGGCCGTCGCCGAGGGCAAGGAGACACGCGAGTTCGGCGGGCGAGGCCACGTGCTCGAGCTCGCGCTGCCCGCCGACGTCGCCCTCGTCAAGGCACGGCAGGGCGACCGCTGGGGCAACCTCACCTACGACCAGACCGCGCGCAACTTCGGCCCGATCATGGCGACTGCGGGGCGGCGCACCGTCGTCGAGGTGGATGAGATCGTGCCGCTCGGCGAGCTCGATCCCGAGCGCGTGGTGACCCCGGGCATCTTCGTCGACGCCATCATCACCACGCAACCGATCACCGAGGCACGCTGGAGGCCCGCCGCATGACACCGATGACCCGCGATGGCATCGCGCGGCGCCTGGCGCAGGACGTCGAGGACGGCTGGCACGTGAACCTTGGGATCGGCATGCCCGAGCACGTCGGCGACCAGCTCGCCGGCCGCGAGGTAGTTCTGCACTCGGAGAACGGCATCCTCGGCATGGGACCGACGCCGCCCGCCGGCGCGGAGGATCCCAACCTCATCAACGCCGGGAAGAAGCCGATCACCAGGGTCAAGGGTGCGAGCTTCTTCGACCATGCCCTGTCGTTCGCCATCGTGCGTGGCGGGCACCTCGACCTGTGTGTGCTGGGCGCCTACCAGGTCGCGGCGAACGGGGACCTCGCCAACTGGTCGCGTGACCACGGCGACCTCATCCCAGCCATCGGCGGCGCGATGGACCTCGCGGTGGGTGCCAAGCGCATCTGGGTGATGATGAACCACACGGCCAGCGACGGCGCGCCGCGCATCCTGGAGCGCTGCACGTACCCGCTGACCGCCCAGGGGTGCGTCAAGCGCATCTACACCGACCTCGCGGTGCTGGTGGTGACGGACGACGGCCTCCTCGTGGAGGAGATCCTGGGCGACCTCACCGCGGACGAGCTCGCTGCCCGCACGGGCGCGCCACTCACGTTCGCCCGAAGCGTTGCGCGTAGCGCCGCCTAAGCGTTCTGCCTCCCTAGGTAGAGGCGATCCATCGTGACGCGCTGAGGGAGGGACCGCTCGGGGCGGGATGGGGGCGTCGACGCGCCGCCGGGCGGGGACGTCCGGCTGCAACCGATGTTCAGATCGCGCGTGCCCTTCTATGCTGTTCCTTCGCCGGGCAAGCGATCATCGCTCGCGGACCCGGCACCCCCGCACCCGACCGGACCCCCCATGCGCCTTGCCGGAGAAGAGCTGCAGCCCCTCGTCACGCTGGCGACCTTTGCGATCGGCATCGCCGGCGGGTTGGTCGCCAAATGGATCGGCGCGCCGCTGCCGATGCTGCTGGGCTCTGTGGTCAGCGTCGGCACCTTCGCGATCCTCGGACTGCGCGCCTACGGCGGTCCGCCGAAGATCCCGATGTGGCTGCGACTGGTCTTCCTGCCCATCATCGGCGTGTCCATCGGAGGCGCGTTCACCCCGGCGATCCTCGCGGACCTTGCAAGTTGGTGGCCGACGCTCCTCGCGGTGTTCGTCTACGTCCCGGTCGTCCACTGGCTCGGCTACCAGGAGTACAAGCGCCTCGGCCGGCTCGAGCCGCGCACGGCGTACTACGCCGCGGTCCCCGGTGGCCTCATCGAGGTGATCGCCATGGGCGAGGAGGCCGGCGCGGACCCGGCGATGCTCGCCATGCTCCAGTTCCTGCGGCTGATCCTCACGATCCTCCTCGTGCCCCTCGCCTTCTCACTCTTGGAAGGAGGTCCCGTCGGTTCGTCCTCCGGCGCGGTGCTGTCCAAGCTCGACCGCCCGGACGCTTTCGATGCCGCGTTCCTCTTCGTGCTGGGAGCCGCCGGCTTCTTCGGCGGACGCTGGATCGGGATGCCCGCCTACGTCATCACCGGTCCGATCCTGATGAGCGGGGTCGCGCACCTGTTGGGGCTCATCGAGACCGTGCCGCCGAGCTGGCTGATCGAGGTCACCCAGCTCGTCGTCGGCGTCAGCCTCGGCACGCGCTTCGTCGGCATGGAGCTGTCGCTGGTGTGGCGCGCCCTGCACCTTGCCTTCATCAACATCCTCGGCACGATGGTGTTCGCCGTCGTGCTGGCGCTCGTCCTTCACGGCGCGGTGGGCCAACCCACGGAGGCTGTGACCCTCGCGTTCGCGCCGGGCGGCCTCGCGGAGATGGCGCTCGTCGCGGTCTCGCTCGAGATGAGCGTGGTCTACGTAACGGCGCACCACGTGGTGCGCATCATCTTGTCGGTCTCCATCGCCAAGATGTTCGCCCGTCGCGTTGCCGGCGCCGACGCTACCGGTCGAAGAACAGGCTCGGCAGGGTCAGCGCCACCTCCGGGAAGGCAATGATGATGAGCAGCCCCACGATCGTCACGATCACGTAGGGCGCGACGGACTTGTAGATGTCCCCCATCGTCACCTCCGGCGGAGCGACGGCCTTCAGGTAGAACAGGTTGAAGCCGAACGGCGGTGTCATGTAGCCGATCTCCATCATGATGACGAAGAGGATGCCGAACCAGATCGGATCGAACCCGGCCGCCGAGATGATCGGCAGGAACACCGGCAGGGTGATGAGCATGATGCCGAGCGGATCGAGCACCATGCCGAGGAAGAACAGGAGCACGAGCATGAACGCGAGGGAGCCGTAGGCGCCGCCGGGCAGGTAGCTCATGGCACCGGAGATGAGCTCCTGCGCGCCCAGCGCCGTGTAAGCGGTGGAGAAGGCGTGCGCCGCGAACAGGATCCACATCACCATCGCGGTGAGCTTCAACGTCGCGATGGCCGAATCCTGGATGTTCTTCAGGTTCAGCGCGCCGTTGACGAGGCTCGCGAGGAGCGCGCCGAACACGCCGATGGCCGCTGCCTCCGTCGGCGTCGCGTAGCCGCCGAAGATCGCGCCGAGCACGATGAAGACGATGAAGATCGGCAGGATGACGGCGCGCAGCGACACGAGCTTGGCGCGCCAGCCGCCGCGCTCCTCGAGGGGCAGGGCGGGGCCGAGGTGCGGCTGGATCCAGCAGCGCACGCCGATGTAGATCGACACGAGGACGAACAGCAGGATGCCGGGCCCGATCCCGGCGGCGAACAGGCGCCCCACCGAGACCTCCGACAGGAGCGCGTAGAGCACCATGAGGATCGACGGCGGGATGAGGATGCCCCACCCACCGCCGACGTTGATCGCACCAATGGCGAGCTGCTTGTCGTAGCCGCGCTGGAGCATCGCCGGCAGCGCGATGGTACCCATGGTGACGACCGCGGCGCCGGAGATGCCGCACATGGCGGCGAAGATCGCGCAGATCGCCACGGTGCCGATGGCGAGCCCGCCGCGCAGCCCGCCGAACCACACATGCATCATGTTGTAGAGGTCGCGTGCGACGCCCGAGCGTTCGAGCAGCATCGCCATGAACACGAACAGGGGGATCGCGACGAGGGTGAAGCTACTCATCGCGTCCCACATCTTCGAGGCAACGATGTAGAAGCCGACCGAGCCCATCTCGAAGAACAGGAAGATGACCGAGATGCCGCCGAGGACGAAGGTCAACGGCGTGCCGATGAGCAGGAAGAAGACGAGCGACCCGAAGAACAGGACCGTGAGGAGCTCGGCGCTCATTCCTGGATCTCGCCGCGGGCGGCCTTGTCGCGGATCATCTCCTCGTCGGGCTGCTTGCCGAACACGTCCTCAGGCACCGGCAGTCCGAGGAGGACGCGCACGTCCGCCCAGACGCGCACGATGCCCTGGGCGAGGAGGAGCGCGGCGGCGACGGGGATCGCGGCCTTGACCGGCCAGACGGGTCCCTTCCACGCGCTCATCGTGCGCTCCCACCGCTCGATGGAGTCGGCGGCGAGCGACCAACCCTGCCAGAGGAGGACGATCATGAAGAGGAAGAACAGGAAGCTGGTCGCCACGTCGACCATCGCCTTACGACGCCGGGAGAAGCGGCCGTAGATGATGTCGACGTTCACGTGGCCGCGCTCGGCCATCAGATAGCCGCCCGCCAGGATCGCATAGCCGCCGAACATCAGCGTGGCGAGCTCGCTGGTCCAGATCGCCGGACTGCCGACGAAGTAGCGCATGACCACGTCGGCGAACAGGAAGGCGAACAGCGGGATGATCAGCCAGGCGAGCACCTTGCCGATGAAGCGGTTCGTGGAAGTGATGAAGCGTGCGATCGCGAACACGTCAGGCCCCATGGCAGGCGTACGGCAGCAAGGGCCACCGGGACGCGGGCATCGACGACAGGACGGGCCACCGCCAACCGGTGCTGCGGGCAAGCGGTGCGTGGGAGGTCGCGCCGCTGGTGCGACGCGACCTGTCTTGGCGTCGGCTTAGAGGTAGCCGAGCTGCGTCATCAGCTCGCGCAGCCGGTCGGCCGCCTGCTGGGCGAGCTCGCCACGCTGGGACTCTTGCTCGATGATCTGCTGCGACGCTTCCGTGAACCTATCCAGAACGTCCTGCGGCAGCTCGATGACCTCGACCCCCTGCGACTCTTGCCCCTCTGCAAGGGCGAGCTGCTCCATGAGCTGATACTCGGTCGAGCGGAGGAAGAAGCGTTCGTTGACGAGGTTCGTGAAGGTGGTGCGCAGGTCGTCCGGCAACGCCTCGTAGGCATCCTTGTTGACGATGTAGGCGTCGACGGTGATGCCGAGCGCGGGGGTCAGGTGGTACTTGGCGACCTCCCAGAGGCTCATGGACTGGGCGCCCTGGGCGGCGCCCCAGTGCGCCCCGTCGACGACGCCCGAGGAGAGGGCCTGGTAGAGCTCGGACCCCTCGACCATCTGCGGCGCCGCGCCGACGGCCGAAAGGTAGTCCATCATCGTGCCTGCTGAGCGCAACTTGAGCGATTCGAAGTCCTGCGCCGACGTGATCGGCTGCTTCACGACGAGCTCCGTCGGATAGACCTTCTCGGAGAAGTAGATGACGCCGGCTGGGTTGAGCTCCTGGTTTAGTAAGTCCTCGACCCCCATGTTCTTGATGTAGTGCATCATCTCCCACTCCTCGCGGAGCGAGCCTGGAATGCCCATGGCGAACGCGTAGGTCTGTGCCTCGTCCTGCAGGTACGAAGGCGAGGTGGTGCCCATCTCGACCACGCCGCGGCGCACGAGGTTGTAGATCTCAGGGCCCTTGGCGAACTCGCCGGCGCCGAACAGCTCCAGGGTGAAGCGGCCTTCGGTGCGCTCCTTCAGCTGGTCGGCCAACACCTGCAGGCTGTCGTCGAACGAGGCCGACGCCTTCGGCCAGTGCGACTGGACGCGCCAAGTCACGCTCTCCTGCGCCGCGGCCGTCGTGCCGAGGGCCATCAGCGCCACCGCACCGGCGGCGGCGCCAGCCAGGACGCGGCGACGGTCGAGCCCGTTGCAATCGCTCATTAAATCCCTCCCCAGGGTCGGCGGGTCGCTCGCGCGCCCGCCGTTGTTGGACGTGTTGTTCGATGAGGACGTTATCCCATCGTCTACCAACAAGACAGGGGGCGGAGGCGCCGTCAATCGGAGCCCTGCGCCGCGGCCGCCCCGGCTGGCCGGAGGGCGCGACGCGCGGCGCGGAGCGGACGCCGCAGCGCCCCGATCGCGGTGAGGAGGCCGAGGACGACGATGGCGATGCCGACGGCCTGCATGGGTTCCGGCACCTCGTTCGCCACCGGGACGCCGATGAGAATCGCAATGACCGGCACCAGCGCAGGGAACACTGCCGCGCGGGAGGCGCCGATGAGCTGCGCCGCCCGGGTGTAGGCGAGGATCGCGACGATGCCGGACAGCACCCCCTGCACGACGAGCTGGGCGACCAGCGTCGGTCCGGGCAGCGCGGCGATGCGCTCGAGGCTGTCGAAGGCAAGGTACCACGGGACGAACACGGCGGCCGACAGCACCGACAGCGAGGCGGTCGCCGCGACCGGGTCGATGTCCCAGCGCTTGGCGGCGACCGCGAACAGCGCCCACAGGAGCCCCGCGGCGACGAACATTGCGTCGCCCGCCAGCGCAGCGATGCCCCCGGTCGCAAGGCCGGGGCCAGCGATGGCCGCGAGCCCGGCGAGGATCGTCCCCGCCCCCACGACGCGGGACGCGGTCAGCGACTCTCCCAGGAGGAGCGCCGCGAAGGCCAGCCCACCGAGGGTCGCCGCGGCGGGCTGGAACACTGCGCCGTGGGCCAGCGGCGCGAGTTGGTACCCGCCGGCCGAGAGGATGATGAAGAGCGGACCTGCGAGCAGGGCAAGGACGAGGCTGCGGGACCAGCCGATGCCCGCGAGGCGGAGGGGCCGGTGCGCGAGCAGCCAGGGGAGCATCAGTGGCCCCGCCACCGCGAAGCGCATGAAGGCGATGTCGGAGGGCGAAAGGCCGGCGTTGGCGCCGGCGCGGCTCATCGCCATGTAGGCGCCCCAGACGACCGCGGCGAGGATGCCCAGCGCGACCCCCAGGGAGGCCGCCGCGGGCGCTCCCGCGAGTGGGGTCGGTTTTGCGGCCATGGTGGTCATCGGTGATCTCCTCTTCGGGCACGGTCAAGGGGCGCGCCTCGGAAGCCTGGCGTCGTTCAGCGGCGCAGGGCGACGACCGCGCCGACGACGAGGCCGAAGACGAGGTGCCCGACGAGCGAGGCCCAGGTCAGCGCGATGAAGCCAAGGAACGGCGGCAAGCCCGCGAAGAGGTGCGCCATCACGTAGAGCGCGAATACCCACAGCCCGACCCCGAAGCCCGCTGCCACGATCGGCCATGGCAGGGCGACGCCGAGCGCCGAGCCCACCCTGCGAGCCAAGGGCAGTGCGACGAGAAGGTAGCCGAGCGGGTAGGCAACAACGCCGACGAAGGCATGGATCGCCTCAGCCAGCGGCCAGTTGTTGAACCCGAACACGGACTGGATGAGCGCGGCCGGCTGCAGCGGCCCGCCGACCCACAGCGGGGTGAGGGCGCGGGCCCACACCTCCCAGGCGAGGTCGGCGGCGACGCCCGCGAGGAGCGCGGTGGTTGCGAGGCGGACGAGGTCGTCACGGTCGAGGGACCGGTCGAAGGTGGTGGTGAGTGACATGGGTCGGCTCCTTGTTTGGCGTTGAGGATCAGGCAGCGGCGCGCTGGGCAGCGGGGCGCGACCACTCGAGGCCGGCCATGAAGGCGTCGTTCGGCGTCTCGGCGAGGTGGTTGGCGTAGTTCGAGATGAGCTTGGTCGCGGCGCCGACGAGCACGTCGAGGACGGCGCGGTTGTCGTAGCCGGCCGCCTTGAAGGCGGCGACGTCGGTGGGGGCCACCTCACCGCGCTGGCGCGTCACGAGGGCGGCGAAGCGGCGCAGCGCCTCGAGCCTCGCGTCGGCGAGGGGGCGCCCGTCGCGGACCGCGGCGATCGCCTCCTCCGGCACGTGGGCGCGCCTCGACAGCCCGGTGTGGCCGGCCATGCAGTACTCGCAGCCGTTCTCGTAGATGATGGCAAGGTAGGCGACGTTGCGCTCCACGGGGGTCAGCGACGTCCGCTCGAAGATCGCCCACAGCGTCCCGTAGGCCTCGAGCGCCGCCGGGCTCTCGGCGAGCACGGTGTGGAGGTTGGGCACGAAGCCCCAGGCGGCGCGAACGTCGTCGAGGAGCGGGCGAGACGCCTCGGGTGCGCTCGCATCGGTGTGCATGACGAAGTCGTTCTTCATGGCGTGTCTCCCTGCGATGGCCGGATCGTCCGGCGCCCTCCCCACATCGGTCATTCCGCGTTGCCGCGGCAGGCGGGCATCGGCGATAAGGTTCATTCCAAGGGGGAATGGCGACATGGATCGGCTTGGCGCGATGCAGACGTTCGTGCGCGTGGCGGAGGCGGGATCGTTCTCCGCCGCCGCGCGCCTCCTCGAGGTCGGGCAGCCCGCCGTGTCGAAGACGGTTGCGCAGCTCGAGGCGGCTCTCGGCGCGCGCCTCGTGGTGCGCTCCACGCGGCAGATCGCGTTGACCGAGGACGGGCGTCGCTACCTGGAGCTCGCGCGTGCCGCCCTCGAGGCTGCGGACGCGGCCGACGCCAGCGTCGGCGGGCGCAGCGCCGATCCGCGAGGCCTGGTGCGGCTGGCAACGTCGGTCGCGTTCGCCCGGCTCCACATCGTGCCGAGGCTCGGCCGGCTGTTCGAGCGCCATCCCGGGATCACCATGGAGCTCGTGCTGTCCGACGGGTTCGTCGACCTCGTGGAGGCGGGCGTCGACGTCGCGCTCCGCATCGGCGTCCTCAAGGAGGCCGGCCTCGTCGCCCGTCGCGTCGGGCTCGCCCACCGCATCGTGGTCGCCCATCCCGGCTACTTCGCCCGCCGTGGACGGCCGCAGCGGCCCCAGGATCTCGCCGCGCACGACTGCGTGGTCTACACGCAGCTCGCCACCGGCAACCTCTGGGAGTTCGAGGGACCGGAGGGCGCGGTGTCGGTGCCCGTGTCCGGCAGGCTGCGGGTCTCCACGGCCGACGCCATGCGCGAGGCGGTGCTGGAGGGTCTCGGCGTCGGCGTCACGCCCACATGGATGTGGCGTGACGAGGTCGCTGAGGGGCGGCTGGAGCGCGTGCTCGCCGCCTACGAGCCGACCGCGCGGCCCGTCATGGCGGTCTTCCCCGAGCGCCGGCTCGTCTCGCCGAAGGTGCGCGCCGTTGTCGACTTCGTCGCCGAGGAGTTCCGGCGCGACGCCGCGCTGTCGCCCTCCTCCTAGGCTTGCCGCGCCGTCCCGCGGCGGGTGCGCGCCCGGAGCGCTCCGAAGACGGGGACCGCCATCGACGCGAGCGTGACCAGCAGGAAGCCCACCACGATGGGCCGCTCCAGGAAGCGCCACCAGTCGTGGTCGAAGATGATGAGCGACTGCTTGAGGCTCCCCTCGACGAGCTCGCCGAGGATCAGCCCCATGATGATCGGCGCGGCGGAGAAGCCGAAGCGCTGCAGGACGAAGCCGAGGAGGCCGGCGAGCACCATGATCCACACGTCGAGCACGGATTGCTCGAGCGCGTAGGCGCCGATGGCGGCGAGGATGAACACCGACGGCCACAGGAAGCGCAGTGGGATCAGCGTGATGCGCGCGAAGAGCTTTGCGCCGACGAAGCCGAACACGCCGAACGCGAGGTTCGACAGGAGCATGGCGAGGAAGATCGCGTAGAGCAGCGTCGGCTGCTCGGTGAAGAGGTGCGGGCCCGGTCGCAGGCCGTGGACGAGGAGCGCGCCGAGGATGATCGCGGTCGTCGCCGAGCCCGGGATGCCGAGCGCCAAGGTCGGCACCATGGCAGCGCCCGTCGCCGCGTTGTTGGCGGCCTCCGGCCCCGCGACCCCGCGGATGTCGCCGCGGCCGAACTTCGACTTGTCCTTCGCCCAGCGCTTGGCTTCGTTGTAGCCGATCATCGCCGCCACGGTGCCGCCCTCGGCCGGTAGCAGGCCGACGAACGCGCCGATGCCGCAGGAGCGGGCGATGGTGGCCGCGCAGCGGCGGAAGTCCTCCATCGTCGGCAGCTTCACCGCGTCGACCGCCATGCGCACCTTTTGGGTGCCAAGCTCGGACGCCTGCTTCAGGAACTCGGCTCCGGCGAACAGGCCGATCATCACCGGGATGAAGTGGATCCCCTCCGACAGCTCGAAGTTGCCGAAGGTGAAGCGGTCGACGCCGGTGGTGAAGTCCATCCCGATGGTGGCGAGCAGCACGCCGAACGCGCCGCCGATGAGGTTCTTGATCGCGCTCTCGCCGGAGATGGTGGCGAGCATCGAGAGGCCGAACAGCGCGAGCGCGAAGTACTCTGGCGGTCCGAAGTTGTAGGCGACGCGCGACAGCGCCGGCGCGGCGACGATGAGTACGAGGACCGAGAAGACGCCGCCGATGACGGACGCGATCGCCGCCATCCCCAGCGCCTTGCCGGCGAACCCCTGCTGCGCCATCGGGAAGCCGTCGAACGCGGTCGCCGCGGCGGGCGGCGCCCCCGGTGCGTTGACCAGGATGGCGGTGATCGAGCCGCCGAACGTGCCCGCGCAGTAGAGCGCGGACAGCAGCGCGATCGCCGCGATCGGGTCCATGGTCAAGGTGAACGGCAGGAGAAGCGCCGTCGCCATCGTCGAGGAGAGCCCCGGCATCGCGCCGACGACGACGCCGCCGATCGTCCCGATCAGGACGATGAAGAGGAGGTAGGGATCGGTGAAGGCGACGAGCGCGGAGAGGAAGCCGTCCATAAGGTCTCCGAGCCGGCGGTCAGCCGAACAGGTTCTGGATCACACCGGGCTCGAAGCGCACGTCGAGGAGCTCGACGAACACCACCCAGATCGCGGTGGGGAAGATCACGCAGTAGAGCAGGAGTGGCACGGGCCGCCGCTCGCCCCACAGGATGGGCATGGCGAGCGCGAACACGATCATCGCGACCATGATGCCGAGCCGCTCCAGCGCGGCGACGAAGGCGACCATCATCGCCGCCGTGACGAACACCGGCACGGGAGGCCGTCGGCGCAGCGGCTCCTTGAGCGGCAGGCCGAGGACGATCATCAGTGCGCCGAGGACGGCGATCACCGCGATGACGAGGCGCGGGAACGTCGCCGGCTGGACGTTCTGGGCGAGCGCGGCCGGCGCCTCCTCGAAGCTGAGCGTCACCCAGTAGGCGAGGCCGCAGAAGGCGAGCAGCACGACCCCGACGAGGAGGTCGCGCGGCCATCGCCCCCCGGTGCGACCCTCCGGATCGCGGGGCGACGACATGCGCGGTGTCCTACAGCAGGCCGAGCTCTTCGAGCGCCGACTGGCTCTCCTCGTAGATCCGCATGATGTGGTCGCCCCACTCCTCCTGCCCGACGACGGACGTCGCGGGCATCCCGCCGGCCTCGAGGTAGTTGGTGTACTGCGGCGTCGACATGCCCTCCACGATGCCGTCGGACAGCGTGTCGACGACGTCCTGGGGAACGCCAGACAGGACGACGAAGCCACGCACCGTGGAGGCCGTCGCATCGACCCCCGCCTCCTTCGCGGTCGGCGTGTCGGGCAGCGCGTCGATGCGCTCCTCGGACAGCGCGGCGATGGCCTTCAGCTCCCCGGCGTTGAACTGGGACTCGCCCTCCGCGTAGTTGAGCAGCGCCACGTCGACGTTGCCACCCACGAGGTTGGTCACGATGTCGCCGCCGCCCTTGAACGGCACGATGGTGTAGGGGATTTCGGCCTTCTTGGTGAAGGTGTGGATCGCGACATGGTCTGCGCCACCGGCGAAGGTGGTGCCCCACTTGAGGCCGCCCTCGGCCGAGTTCGACGCCTCCACGAGGTCGTCCATGGTCTCGATGTCGGAGCTCGTCGGGACCGCGATCACCATCGGGTCGTCGGTGGCCCGCGCGAGGGGGACGATGTCCTCGATCGTGAGCGGCACCTTCTCCTGCAAGATGTTGAAGATGTGGCTCTGGGTCAGCGTCATGATCGTGTGGCCGTCGCGCGG
>NZ_CBDBZM010000002.1:0-16911 GCF_965213555.1 Acuticoccus sp.
GCGGGGTACTACGACTACGACACCGAGCGCCGCCCCTCCCCCTCGCAGGTGACCGCCGGGGTGATCGCCGACGTCACCGGCGCCGAGCCACGGACCATGGGGGCGGAGGAGATCGTCCGCCGCCTCATCGCACCGATGATCAACGAGGCCGTCGCGATCCTCGAGGAGAACCACGCGCAGCGCCCCTCCGACGTCGACGTCGTCTGGCTGCACGGCTACGGCTGGCCTGCCGACAAGGGCGGGCCGATGTTCTACGGCGACGTCATCGGCGCGGGCGAGGTCCTCTCCGCCATGGAGGGGCTCGTCCGCGACGACCCGCGCATCCGCCCCGCCGACACGCTGCGCCGCCTTGCTCAGGACGGCGGCCGCTTCACCGAGCTCGACCTCGGTGGGCTGAAGACCCGCAGGACGAAGGGAGACCCGTCGTGAACCTCAAGGACCGCATCGTCGTCGTCACCGGGGCCGCGAGCGGCATCGGACGCGCGCTCGCCGAGCGCTTCGCGCAGGAGGGCGCGCGGACCGTCGTGTGCGCCGACCGCGACGAGGCCAAGGTGACGGCCGTCGCCGAGGCCATCGGCGGCGTCGCCCGGCGGACCGACGTGTCGCGCGAGGAGGAGGTCCGCGACCTCGTCGAGCGGACCGAGGCGGAGGTCGGCCCCATCGACCTGTTCTGCTCCAACGCCGGCATCATGGTGCCCGGCGGTCCTGAGGCGGCCAACGACGACTGGCAGCGGATCTGGGACATCAACGTCATGGCGCACGTGTGGGCGGCGCGGCACGTCGTGCCCTTGATGATCGAGCGGGGCGGCGGCTACCTGCTCAACACGGCCTCGGCAGCCGGCCTCCTGTCGCAGGTGGGCTCGGCGCCCTACGCCGTCACCAAGCACGCCGCCGTCGGCCTCGCCGAGTGGCTGGCGCTCACCTACGGCGACCAGGGCATCAAGGTCTCCGTGCTGTGCCCGCAGGCCGTGCGCACCGAGATGACGCGCGGCAAGGAGGAGGGCGTCGCCGCCATCGACGGGATGCTCGAGGTGGCCCCGGTGGCAGACGCCTGCGTGCGCGCCATCGCCGAGGAGCGCTTCCTCGTCCTGCCCCATCCCCAGGTGCTCGACTACATGCGGCGCAAGGGCGAAGACTACGACCGGTGGATCGGCGGGATGCGCAAGTTGAACCGCCGCTTCAACGCGAAATCGCCTGCTTGACGTGAGGGAAGCTGCCATCTAGCGTGGTGCTCGACTGCGAAACATTGTTTCGCATGCGGTAAAGGCGAGGTGAACATCGCTGCCGCTGGGAGGAAGCACGCCGACGACGTCGGCGGACCGCGCTCGGGGAGGGCCGCGAGGCGATGAGGTCATGCGCCGTTACCTGATCCGGCGTCTCCTGGCGCTGGTTCCGACGCTGCTCCTTGCGAGCATCATCGTGTTCAGCGTCGTCCGGCTGATCCCCGGCGACGTGATCGACCTCATGCTCATCGAGAACGACTTCCAGTCCTCCGGGCTGGAGTCGCGTCAGGCGCTCGAAACTGCGCTCGGCCTCGATCAGCCGATCCACGTCCAGTACGTCGAGTGGGTGTCCAGCATCGTCACCGAGGGGGACCTCGGCCGCTCGCTGTGGCGCAACACCTCCGTCGTCGACGAGATCGCGGCGCGCCTGCCCGTGACGCTGCAGCTCGGCTTCCTCGCCCTCGTCATCTCGCTCCTCATCGCGATCCCCATCGGCGTCGTCTCGGCGGTGCGCCAGGAGACCGCGCTCGACTACGCGGGGCGCACGTTCTCGATCCTCGCCCTCTCGGTCCCGAGCTTCTGGCTCGGCACCATGGTCGTCATACTACCGGCCATCTGGTTCGGCTGGTCGCCGCCGACGCGGATCGTGCCGTTCTTCCAGGATCCGCTCGCGAACCTTGCCACCTTCATCACGCCCGCCCTCGTCCTCGGCGCGGCGCTGTCGGCGGTCACCATGCGGATGACGCGCTCGATGATGCTCGAGGTGCTGCGCCAGGACTACATCCGCACCGCCTGGGCCAAGGGGCTCGCCGAGCGCAAGGTCGTCGTGCGCCACGCGCTGAAGAACGCAATGATCCCGGTGATCACGCTCATCGGACTGCTGTTCCCGATCCTGTTCGGCGGCACCGTGATCATCGAACAGATCTTCCAGCTTCCGGGGCTCGGTCAGCTCCTGTTCGACGCCGTGTCCTCGCGGGACTATCCGATCATCAGCGGCGTGTTCCTGGTGAGCGGCCTCATCGTCATCCTGGTGAACCTCGCGGTCGACCTCACCTACGGGATGCTCGATCCGCGCGTGCGCTATGACTGACGCCGCGCTGCCCCCCGTCGCCCGCAGCGCGCACGAGGCGCGGCGCTCGCCGGTGGTGGAGTTCGTCGTCCGCCTGGTGCGCGAGAAGCCGCTCGGCGCGGTGGGAGCGGCGCTCTTCCTCGTCATGCTCCTCGCCGGCGTGTTCGCCGACGTCATCGCCCCGGCCGGCTACAACGCCATCGACCCGATCAACCGCTTGAAGCCGCCGTCGTGGGAGCACTGGTTCGGGACCGACCAGCTCGGCCGCTCGCTGTTCGACCGCATCGTCCACGGGGCACAGCTCTCGGTCATCATCGCGTTCTCGGCGACGACGCTGTCCATCGTGATCTCCGTCGTCCTCGGCCTCGCGGCGGGCTACTTCGGCGGCCTCGTGGACATGCTCGTCCAGCGCGCCGTGGACGCGTGGATGAGCTTTCCCGACCTCATCATCCTCATCGTGGCGGTCGCGGTCCTGGGTCCGGGCACCTGGCAGGTGATCCTCGTGCTCGGCCTGCTCTACGGGATCGCAGGCTCACGCATCGTGCGCGGCGCGGTGCTGTCCGCGCGGCAGAACGTCTACGTCCTCGCCTCCCAGTCCATCGGCTCGCGCACCCTGTGGATCATGCGCCGGCACATCCTGCCGAACATCATGGCGCCGATCATCGTCCTCTTCACGACGCGCCTCGCGGCGGTGATCCTGGCCGAATCGGGGCTCTCCTTCCTCGGGCTCGGCGTGCCGCCGCCGGCACCGAGCTGGGGCGGGATGCTGAGCCTCGAGGGCCGCAGCTACATGTTCCTCGCCCCCTGGCTCGCCATCGCACCGGGCGTCGCGCTGACCCTCACCGTGTACGGCATCAACGTGTTCGGCGACGCCCTGCGCGACCTCCTCGACCCCCGCATGCGCGGTGCCGGAGGACGATACAACGCGACCGTCGCCTGAAGCGGTCCGACAACGAGGGACGCCCCGTGCGGTCCCGCAACAGAGGGAGGAGCTCGTGAGACAGACCCTTTACGCCGCCACCGCGCTCGCCACGCTGGCGACGATCGGCGCGGCCCAAGCCAACGACGTTCAGCCCGGAGGCACGCTCAACGTCATCACGTACTACACGCGGCTCGACGTGACGACCTGGGACTACCACAAGTGGACCTGGAAGATGAACCAGGACGGTCCGCACCTCGACCACCTGCTGATGGGCGACGTCGAGGCGTTCGGCCCGCGCGGATCGAACGAAAGCCCGTTCACCGCGCAGGACTACATCCCCCGCGAGCACCTGACCGGCGACCTCGCCACGGCGTGGGAGCTGAAGGAGGATCCGCTACGCCTCGAGTTCGCCCTGCGTGAGGACGTCGTCTGGCCCGCCAAGGACGGCCTCATGGAGAGCAGGGCGCTCGTCGCCGACGACGTCGTCACGACGTTCGAGGCGATGTGGGAGAGCGATCGCAAGATCCCGACCTACTGGGACTTCATCGAGCGGTGGGAGGCGGAAGGCGACCACAAGGTCGTCGCCTACCTCGACCACTACAACGCCAACTGGCCGTACCGCATCGGCTGGGGCTTCTACAACGCGATCCTGCCGGCGGAGTGGCACGCGCTCAGCGAGGAGGAGCGCTCCGACTGGCGCAACGCCACCGGAACAGGCCCCTACAAGGTGGAGGAGGTCGTCACCGGCAGCCGACAGATCTACGTCGCCAACGACGAGTACTGGGGCACGACGACCATCGACGGCACCGAGCACGAGCTGCCGCTCAACGATCGGCTCGTCTACCACATCATCAAGGACGATGCCTCGGCCATCGCGACGCTGCGCTCGGGCAAGGCCGACATCATGGAGCAGATCCGCTGGCAGTTCGTGGACGAGCTGCGTCGAAGCGCGCCCGACCTCACCATCGAGCCGTACGGCGCACCGAACGGCACCTACCTCGCGCTGCGCACGGATACGCCGCCCTTCGACAACATCGAGGTGCGGCGCGCGATGAACCTTGCGGTCAACCAGGAGGAGATCCTGGCCGCGGTGATGAACGGCGAGGGCACGCTGCTCAACTGGCCGTTCGCGGCGACATGGGAGGGGCTCTACACCCCGCTGGAGGAGCTGCCGGAGGAGACGCAGGCGCTGTTCGGTCACGATCCGGGGCGAGCGGCCGAGATGCTGCGCGAGGCGGGCGTGCCTGAGGGCTTCTCGTTCGAGGTCATGGTTTGCACGTGCAACCCGACGCACATGGACATGATCCCGCTGCTCGACTTCTACTTCGACCAGGTCGGCATCGACATGCAGGCCAACGCCATGGAGTACGGCGCCTTCCGCAGCCAGATGCGCGAGGACACCATGTCCGCGGGCTACTTGATGGACAACTCAGCGGGCAACCCGTTCGCCACGCTGCGCAAGGCCTTCGTGTCCGACCAGACTTGGAACGCCACGATGCACGCCGACCCCGCCTTCGACGCGCTGTGGGAGGAGGCGAACGCCGAGGTCGACCTTGAGAAGCAGCAGGAGCTCCTGAAGGCGGCGAACCTTGCTGCCATCGATGCGGTGGCGCAGGTGTGGCTGCCGTCTGGCACCTTCTACCGCGCGTGGTGGCCTTGGGTGAAGAACTACCACGGCGAGATGCGCGTCGGCGCCATGCGACCCGGGCCGATCTACGCCCGCGTGTGGATCGACGAGGTGCTGAAGCGGGAGATGGGGTACTGAGCCTCGCCCAGAACGCGACGCCGGCCCCGGCGTCGCAGGCGGTGCGCCCGTCCGAGGGCGCGCCGCTCCTCGAGGTGCGCGGCCTCGTCACCGAGTTCGGGAGTGGCGCGGGGGCGGTGCGGGCGGTCGACGGCGTCAGCTTCGACGTGCGGCGCGGCGAGACCGTCGCCATCGTCGGCGAGTCGGGGTCGGGCAAGTCGGTGACGGCGATGTCGATCCTGCGCCTCATCCCGAGCCCGCCCGGCCGCATCGTCGCCGGCACGGTGATGTTCGACGGCGTCGACCTCCTGACGCTCGAGGAGGCCGAGATCCGGCAGGTTCGCGGCAACCGCATCTCGATGATCTTCCAGGAGCCGATGACGTCGCTGAACCCCGTCCTCACCATCGGGCGGCAGGTGGGCGAGCCCATCGAGGTGCATGAGGACGTGGGGACGCGGAGCCTGCGCCAGCGCTGCGTCGACCTGTTGCGCGGCGTGCGCGTGCCCGATCCCGAGGTGCGGGTCGACGCCTACCCCCACCAGTTCTCCGGCGGCATGCGTCAGCGCGCGATGATCGCGATGAGCCTCGCGTGCGCGCCCCGCCTCATCATCGCGGACGAGCCGACCACCGCGCTCGACGTCACCGTCCAGGCCCAGGTGCTGGAGCTGTTGCGCAAGGTCTCGCGGGACACGGGCTCGTCGCTGATCCTCATCACCCACGACCTCGGCGTGGTGGCGCGGTACGCCCAGCGGGTGAACGTCATGTACGCCGGCCGCATCGTGGAGCGCGGCACCGCGCGGCAGATCTACAAGATGCCGCGTCACCCCTACACGATGGGGCTGATGGCCTCGGTGCCGCGCCTCGACGCCGACACGAGCGTGCGGCTCGTCCCCATCGAGGGCCAGCCGCCGGACTTGTCCGCCCGTCCGACGGGCTGTCCCTTCCACCCTCGCTGCGCCTACGCCGAGGCGCGCTGCCGCGCCGAGGACCCGCCGCTCGAGGAGGTCGCCGCCGAGCACTGGCGTGCCTGCTGGGTCGACCCTAACGCTCCTCGCGGTGGCCATGCCTGAGGTTCTCCTGTCGCTACGGGACGTGAAGGTGCACTTCGCCCCGCAGGCCGGCCTGTTCGGCGGCCGCGGCGGGACCGTGCGCGCCGTCGACGGCGTCTCCTTCGACGTCCACCGGGGGGAGACGCTGGGCGTCGTCGGCGAGTCGGGCTGCGGCAAGTCCACGACCGGGCTCGCCATCGTACGCATGGTGCCGATCACCGAGGGCGCCGTCGTGTTCGAGGGGCTCGACATCACGCAGCACGACCGCAGCGCCATGCGGCCGGTGCGACGCCGCCTCCAGATGATGTTCCAGGACCCGTACGGCTCGCTCGACCCGCGCATGCGGGTTGACGAGATCGTCGCCGAGCCGCTGGTGGCGCACGGCGTCGGGCGCGGTGAGGAGCGCCGCCGCCGCGTCGCCGAGCTCCTCGACATGGTGGGGCTCAACAAGGGGATGGCCGAGCGGTACCCGCACGAGTTCTCCGGCGGACAGCGCCAGCGCATCGGCATCGCCCGCGCGCTCGCGCTCAGCCCGGACCTCATCGTGTGCGACGAGCCCGTCTCCGCGCTCGACGTCTCGATCCAGGCGCAGATCATCAACCTCCTCGAGGACCTACAGCGCGAGCTCGGCCTCACCTACGTGTTCATCGCCCACGACCTTGCGGTGGTGCGGCACATCTCCGACCGCATCCTCGTCATGTACCTCGGCCGGGTCGTCGAGGTCGCGACGCGCGACGAGCTCTACGCCGATCCGCGCCACCCCTACACCAAGGCGCTGATGTCCGCGGTGCCGGTACCCGACCCGGACGCCGAGGACGCGCGCGAGGTGACGTTGGTGGAGGGCGAGGTGCCCAGCGCCATCAACCCGCCGTCCGGCTGCCACTTCCACCCGCGCTGCCCCTTCGCGATGCCGATGTGCCGCGAGGAGGTCCCGGCGCTGCGCCCGCGCGAGGGGCGCATCAACGCCTGCCACCTCTACGCTTGAGCGGCGGGCGAACGGTCGGCGCCACCGGCATTGACTCCCGGCGTGGCGTTGGAAAAACCTACCGGCGACGCCGCACGGCCGGACCGTGTGGGGCCTAGAACAACGGCACCGGCTCGCCACCATGGCGGAACGGGCACACGGGAGGGGACCCATGAGGCACGTAGGGATCCGCGCAGCGCTCGCGGCGATCGTGGTCGGCGCCATGGCGCTCGGGGCGACGGGGGTCGAGGCCGCCGAACGCCTGTCGATCTCCACGTGGGGCAGCCCGAAGCACTACCAGGTGACGGAGTTCGTGCCCCGCTTCGTCGACCTCCTCGAGGAGAAGAGCGACGGCGAGATCCGCACACGCGTCTTCTCCGGCGGCGAGATGGTCCAGCAGCAGTTCGTCGCCTCTGCGGTCCCCCAGGGCACCGTGGACATCTCGCTCACGACGCTCGACAACTGGTCGGGCCTCATCGCCGACGTCGGCATCCTGACGACGCCGCTGTGGGACAAGTCCATGGAGTGGACACGGGACAACCTCAAGCAGGGCTCGCCGATCTTCCAGTACTACGACGAGAAGCTGCGCGAAGAGGGGGCGATGCTCCTCGCGCTGTTCGACATCGGCCCGCCGGTGATGAGCGTGAACTTCGCGCTCGATGGCCCCGAGGACCTCGAGGGCAAGGCGATTCGCGTCTACTCCAAGGGTTCGGGCGAGGTGATGCAGGCGCTCGGAGCATCGCCGACCATCATGGGGGTAGGCGACGTCTATTCCGGACTGCAGCGCGGCACGGTGGACGGCGCCATGGGCGGCCTCGGCGGCGCAGTCGGCCTCAAGCACTACGAGGTGACCGACGAGATGTTCGTGCCGAACGGCGTGCTCGGCACGCTGATCCACGCCTACGTGATGAACCTTGAGAAGTTCGAGGCGCTGTCGCCCGAGCTCCAGGACGTGGTCCTGGAGTCGGCCGCCGAGGCGCGCGATGCCATGCAGCAGGCGGCCATCGACCAGCTCACCGGCCTGCTCGACGAGGTCCGCGCCGCGGGCAAGGAAGTCAACGTCGTCGAGCCCGGCAGCGAGCAGTGGAACGTGTTCCAGGAGGCGCTTGCGCCCCTCGCCGAGGCCGCGCGCTCGACCTACTCGCCCCAGATCGTCGAGCTCGTGACCGGGGAGTGAGCGGGTCGCGGTTCCTGGTCCATGTAGGGGGGCGAGGATGATCCGCGCGGCGGAGACCGTCGGCAGGGCGATGACCGTGGTCTCCATCGCCCTCATGCTCATGCTGTGCCTGCCCATCGCCTACGAGGCGGTGGCGCGCGCCTTCGGCTTCCCCACGATCTGGGTGTTCGAGACGACGCTCTACGCCTTCATCTTCCTGGGCTTCCTAGGCAACGCCCTCGCGGTGCGCGCCGGCTCGCACTTCCGCGTCACGCTGCTCGCGACCGCCTTCCCGGCGCTGAAGCCGGCGCTGGACTGGATCGCGGTGGGTGCGACCGTCGTCTTCGCGCTCCTCATCATCGCGTCCGGCGTCTACTTCGCCGCCTACTCCTTCGAGGGGGACATCCTGTCCTCGACGCTGCTCGAGGTGCCGCTGTGGATCCCCCAGCTCGCGATCCCGCTCGGCGGCCTCGGCCTGCTCCTGGAGACGCTTGTCGCGGCGGCACGGCACCGCGGCTTGCCGGTCTCCCACGTCATGGGGGACTGAGCGCGGAGCGACCCGCGCAGCCATGCTGACCGACTTCATCTTCGACTACGGCGGCTACATCGCGATCGCGCTGCTGTTCGCGTTCATGCTCCTGACGGTCCCCGTGTTCGTCGCCATGGGGCTGTCGGCCTTCGCCGCCGCGCTCCTTCTTGAGGATCCGTTCCTCGCGTTCCGCTCCTTCATCTCCATCGCCTGGCAGGGCGCCTCGATCTTCGAGCTCGTCGCGCTGCCCCTCTTCATCCTGACCGGCACCATCATGCAGCGCACGGACGCGGGCGCCGACCTCTTCGCGGTGACGAAGGCGTGGGCCGGGGCGATCCCCAACTCGCTGGGCGTCGCGACGATCACCGCGTGCGGCGTGTTCGCGGCGATCTCCGGCTCATCCATCGCGACGGCGGCGACGGTGGGCCTCGTCGCGATCCCGCTTCTCCTCGAGGAGGGCTACGGCGAGCGCCGCGCCGGCGGCTTCGTGGCGGGCGGCGGGACGCTCGGCATCATCATCCCGCCGTCGATCCCGCTGATCCTCTACGGCGTCATCACCGAGACCTCGATCGGTCAGCTGTTCATCGCCGGCGTGGTCCCGGGGCTCCTCATGATGGGGCTGTTCACGCTCTACGTGCTCTTGTCGCGTCCGCGGGTGAAGGCGCCGGAGGCACAGCCCGTCGCCGAGCGCCTCGCCACCACCTTGCGCTCGTTCGGCGTGGTGCTCCTGCCCGTCGTCATCATCCTCGCGATCTACACCGGCGTCTTCACGCCCACCGAGGTCGGCGCGTTGTCGGTGATCTACGTGGTGCTGCTCGGCTGGGCGCAGGGCCGCCTCACGTGGGGCAAGCTGTGGCAGGCCTCGACGGTGGCGACCTCCACGACCGCGATGCTGTTCATGCTCATCGTGTTCGGCCAGTACTTCGCGCACTTCCTCACGTTCGAGCAGGTCCCGCAGTCCATCGCCGCCGCGATCATCGAGAACGCGAGCGGGATCTACGCCGTGACCTTGATGATCGCGACCTACATCGTCCTCGGGATGTTCCTGGAGAGCGCGGCGATGCTGCTCATCTCCATCCCGATCTTCTTCCCCGTGGCCGAGCAGCTCGGCTTCCACCCCATCGCGTTCGGCATCTTCGCGGCCATCGCCATGGAGATCGCGCAGATCTCGCCGCCCATCGGGGTCAACCTCTTCACCATCCACGGCATCTCCGGGATCAGCCTCGGCCGCCTCGCGCGCGGCGCCCTGCCCTTCCTGCTCATCCAGGTCGCCATGCTGTACGTCGTCTACTTCTTTCCCGGGCTCGTCCTGTGGCTGCCGAGCCTCATGATGTGACGCGTCCCTGACGGAGACCCCGATGAAGCTGACCGACGAGGAGGAGGCGATGCTCGCCGGCGCCATGGGCGAGCCGCGGCGCTGGGCCGTCGACCACATGATGAAGGTCGGCCGCATGTTCGATGCGCAGGACCTCGTCCCCGTCTCCCAGGCGCACATGATGGCCGACCCCGAGTCCCTCGGCGAGGCGGGCGTCGCGCTCCTGGAGCGCCTCGCCTCCCACGACGAGGCCGAGCGGCGCGTCGCCGTCCCGATGCTCACCGACCCGCGCGGCGTCGACCTCAACCACTATCGCCCGCTCGGACAGACCGAGGCGATGGCGGACCTCGAGCGGCGCACCATCGCGGCCTGCGAGCGGCTCGGCATCCTGATGACGGACACCTGCATCAACTACCAGACCATCATGCCGCCGCTCGCCGGCGACCATGTGGCCTACGGCGACACCGGCGTCGTGATCTACTCCAACAGCGTGCTCGGCGCCCGGTCCAACTTCGAGGGCGGGCCGAGCGCGCTCGCGGCCGGGCTCACCGGGCGCACGCCGCGCTACGGGCTGCACCTCGACGCCCACCGGAGGGCGACCAGGCGCTACGTCGTGCGCTCGGAGCCGCGCGAGCTCACCGAGTGGGGCGTGCTCGGGGCCGTCGTGGGCCGCCTGTGCGGCTCGTACTGGGAGGTTCCTGTGATCGAGGGGATCAGCCGCGTCCCGACGTCGGACGAGATGAAGCACTTCGGCGCCGCCATGGCGAGCTGGGGGTCGACGCCGCTGTTCCACATCGTCGGCATCACGCCCGAGGCGCCGACGCTCGCCGCGGTGGATGGCGAGCGCCTGGCGGCCGTCGAGGTCACCGACGACGACCTCGCGGACCTGCGGTCCGCGTTCGGCGGCGCCGGGGACGCGGTGGACGTCGTCGTGTTCGCCGCGCCCCAGCTCTCCCTCGTGGAGATGCAGATGGTCGCCGACCGGCTCGCCGGACAGCGCGTCCACCAGGACACCTCGCTCGTGGTGTGCACCTCGCCGGGGGTCTACGCGGACGCGACGCGCATGGGGCACGTCGCCCGCATCGAGGCAGCCGGCGGCACCGTCCTGTCGGGCACGTGCTTCTACCAGCAGTACGCGCGCGAGATCGGCGAGGCCAACGGCTGGCGCCGGCTCCTGTCGAACTCGGCCAAGATCGTCAACATCCTCGGCGGCTATGGCTACGAGCCGGCACTCGCCTCCATGGACGCGTGCGTCGCCTCCGCCGTCGCGGGGAGGATCGTCGCGTGATCGTGCTCGCCTGCCACCCCGGCATCGGCCCGAAGGTGGAGGGAGAGGCGTTGGTGGCGCGAGACAACTTCTCCGCCCGCTACGACCTCGACCGGCTCGCGGGCGTCTTCTCGCGCCCCAGCCACGCCCTCGTCGGGCAGTCCTACGTGGGCAAGATCCTCGTGCTCAACACCGCCAAGGGCGGCGTCGCCACCGCCTGGATGCTGCATGAGATGGCGTCGCGCGGCCTCGCGCCGCTGGCGATCCTGTTCAACCGCGCGAACACGATCCTCGGCCAGGGCGCCGCGCTCGCCGACATGGCCATGGTGGACCGCTTCGAGGACGGGGACGTCACCACGCTGATCCGCACCGGCGAGCGCGTCACCGTTGATCCCGATGCGGGCCGTGTCGAGGTCCATCGCGGCGCCTGACCGCTCGCCTTGCGGGCATCGCACGCCGCCGCTAGCCTCCCCGCTCGAAGCCGGCCGCCGGTGGCACGCCCGCTGCATGTCCCAGCGTCACAGCATCCAAGAAGCATCCAAGGAGGACTGCCAACATGTTCAGATCGAAGCGCACGCTCGCCCTCGTGGCCGGCGTCGGCGTGGCCGCCCTGTCCGCCGGGGCCCTCGCGCAGGCACCGAGCTTCTTCCGCATCGCGTCGGGCAGCGCGGGTGGGTCATACTACCCGATCGCCGGGCTCATCGCGAACGCCATCTCCAACCCGCCGGGCTCGCGCCCGTGCGAGGAGGGTGGCTCGTGCGGCGTGCCGGGGCTCATCGCCGTGGCGCAGTCGGCCAACGGATCGGTCGCCAACGTCAACGCGATCCAGTCCGGCGCGGTGGAGTCCGGCTTCTCCCAGTCCGACGTCACGCATTGGGCCTACAACGGCTCCGGGCTGTTCGAGGGCAAGGAGCCGCTGAAGGACCTCAGGTTCATCGCCAACCTCTACCCCGAGCACGTCCACGTTTACACGCGCAGCGACTCCGACATCGAGACGTTCGAGGACCTGCGAGGCAAGCGGATCAACATCGGCCTGCCCGCCTCGGGCGCGAAGGTCGGCGCGACCCTGATCCTTGAAGCCGGAGGGATGGTCGAGAACGAGGACTACGAGGCCGCCTACCTCAACACCCAGCAGGCGACCGAGCGGCTGCAGGACGAGCAGATCGACGCCGCGCTGACCGTGACGGGCTATCCGAGCGCCGGCATCGCGCAGCTCGCCTCGGTGGTCGGCCTCAAGCTCATCGACATCCCGCAGGAGGTGCAGGACAAGGTCGTCGAACAGGCACCGTTCTACTACAGCGCCGAGATCCCCGCCGACGCCTACCAGGGGCTCGAGGATGCCACCTCAACGGTCGCCGTCGGGGCGCAGTGGCTCGTCGGCGCTGACGTCGATGAGGAGCTCGTCTACGGCGTCACCAAGGCATTGTGGAACGAGAACAGCCGCGAGTTGCTCGACAACGGTCACGCGAAGGGCGCCTCGATCTTGCAGGAGAACGCGCTGGTCGGCCGCGTCATCCCGCTCCATCCGGGCGCAGAGCGGTTCTACAAGGAAGCCGGGCTCGTCGAGTAATCCCGTCACGGGCCGGGCGCGCCCCGGCCCACCCGCGGAGGGACCTGCATGGCCACCGTCGACCAGACCCGTGCTGACGCAATGGAGCAGGAGTACGACCCGTCCCAGTCCTGGCGACCCCTGACGGGGGTCGTCGGGCCGCTAGCGTACCTGATGCTCCTCGGCCTCGCGCTCTACCAGTACTACGGCGCGGGCTTCGGCACCCCGGCCGCGCACTGGCACAAGGGCATCTTCCTCGGCGTCGTCCTGTTCCTCATCTTCCTGGTGTTCGACGCTGGGAAGCGCCACACGGTGCGGCCGGGCCTCCTGCGTCCCGGCAACGTGCCGTGGTACGACTGGCTGCTCGCCGTCGCGAGCCTCGTCGCGGCGCTCTACCTGCCCTTCACCATCGAGAGCCTGACGTTCCGCATCGGCTCGCCGAACACCACCGACCTCGTCATGGGGACGATCCTCATCGTCACGGTGTTCGAGGCGACGCGGCGCGTCATGGGCATCGTCCTGCCCATCATCGTGCTCGCGTTCCTGCTTTACGGGGTCTTCGGCCAGTACGCGCCGTTCCAGGTGCTGCGCCATCCTGGCACCTCGTGGGACGGCTTCGTGAGCCACGTCTACATGACGACTGAGGGCATCTACGGTATCCCCCTCGGCGTCATCTCCACGGTCGTGTTCCACTTCGTCCTGTTCGGCACCATCGCGACGCGCATGGGCCTCGGCCAGTTCTTCATCGACATCGCGCAGTGCGTCGCAGGGCGTTACCCCGGCGGCCCCGCGAAGGTGGCCGTCATCGCCTCGTCGATGTTCGGCACCATCAACGGCTCATCCATCGCGAACACCGTGACGACCGGGGCGCTCACCATCCCGGCCATGAAGCGGATCGGCTACCGACCGCACTTCGCGGGCGCGGTGGAGGCGGCGTCCTCCACCGGGGGGCAGATCACGCCGCCCATCATGGGCGCCGCTGCCTTCGTGATGGTCGAGTTCCTTGAGATCCCGTACACGACCATCATCCTCGCCGCGGCGATCCCGGCGGCGATGCACTACCTCGGCGTCCTCACCATCGTGCACCTCGAGGCCAAGCGCCTCGGGCTGAAGGGGCTGCCGCGCGAGGAGGTGCCGCGCTTCCTCGACGTCCTGAAGCGCGGCTGGCCGACGATGCTGCCGCTGATCGCGCTCATCTGGGTCCTGTTCTCCGGCGCGACGCCCTTCCTCGCCGCGTTCTGGGGCATCACCGGCTGCATCATCGTCGGGCTCGTCAACCCGATGAACCGGGTCGGCGTGCGCGACATCCTCGACGCCTTCCAGCTCGGGGCGAAGTACGCCCTCGTGGTCGGCGCGGCGGCGGCGGCCGTCGGCATCGTCGTCGGCGTGGTGACGATCTCGGGGGCCGGCTTCCGCGTCTCCTTCATGGTGACGTCCGCGGCCGCCGACCTCGGCGGGTTCATCACCGGCTGGGGCAGCATGCTCCCGTTCGGCTTCTTCAGCCTAGAGGACGTGAGCCTGTTCCTGACGCTGGTCTTCATCGGCATCGCATGCATCGTCATGGGCGCCGGCATCCCGACGACCGCGCTCTACATCATCCTCGTCTCCGTGGCGGCGCCGGCGCTGGTGCAGCAGGGCATTCCGCCGCTCGCTGCGCACCTCTTCGTGCTCTACTTCGGCGTCCTTGCCGACATCACGCCGCCGGTGTGCACCTCCGCCTACGCCGCGGGCGCCATCGCCGGCGCCAACCCGTTCCGCACCGGGGTGACCGCCTTCAAGCTGGGCAACGCCAAGGTGATGGTGCCATTCGTGTTCGTCTACGCGCCGACGATGCTCATCGTGCTGCCGGAGCACTTCACGATCGCCTCGTTCCTGTTCGTCACGCTCACCTGCGCGATCGGCGTGATCCTGCTCGCCACCGCGCTGACCGGCTACTGGCTACGCCCCCTCGCCCCGCCGGTGCGGCTGTGGGTGGGGATCGCCGCCGTCCTCGTGGTCGTCCCGGCGCTCCCGGCGAACCTCGTCGGCGCCGCCATGGTGGCGCCGGTGATCCTTTGGGAGGTCATCGCCCAGCGCCGGCGCGACATCCCTGCGCCGGAAGCCGCGGAGTAGGAGGCGCGCTACCCGGCCGCGGCCCGCGCCGTCGCACCGGACTGCGCGGTGCCGTAGACCGGGGTGCGCCAGTCCGCGTAGTCCGCGCGGCGGGCGTAGACGACGTCGAAGTAGACCTCCTGCAGTCGCTTCACGACGGGTCCGGGCCTGCCGTCGCCGAGGTCGATGCCGTCGACGTTGACGATGGGCGCCACCTCCCACCCGGTGCCGCAGAAGAACGCCTCCTGCGCGCCGTAGAGCTCGCTGCGGTCGATGTCGCGCTCCACGACCTCCATGCCGAGCTCGTCGCGGGCGAGCTTCAGCACCGTCTCGCGCGTGATGCTTTCCAGGATGTCGCTGGTGACGCTCGGGGTGACGAGCCTGCCGCCGCGCACCATGCCGAAGCACATGCTCGGGCCCTCGGCGAGCTTGCCGCGCGAGTTGACCAGGATCGCCGTGTCGTAGCCGTCGGTGCGCGCCTGGAGCGTGGCGAGCCGGCCGTTCTGGTAGTTCGCGTTGCACTTGATGCGCATGGGGCTCATCTCGTCGGCGATGCGCTGCCACGAGCTGACCTGCGCGCGGCAGCCCTCCGTCACGCGCTTGGGCAGCGCGCGCGGCACCGCGGTGACGGCGAAGCCGGTCGGGCCGCGCGCGCCAAGCTCGCCGTTGCCGTCCACCCAGGCGGTGGTGCGGATGTGCACCGTCGTGCGCAGGTCGTTGGCCCGCACGAGCTCCAGCGTGCGCGCGATCATCTCATCGGGCGGAACGATCTCCTGAAAGCGCATGGCGACCTGGGAGTAGACGAAGCGCTCGGCGTGCTCGGCCATGCGGAAGAGGTACATCTCGTCGTCCTCCTCGCTCCAGTAGCCGCGGATCCCCTCGAACACCGCCGCGCCGTACTTCGCCGCAGGCGTAAAGATGTGGATCTTCGCCTCCGCCCAAGGCACGATCTCTCCGTTCATGAACACGTAGGGCGAGAGGGCTTCGGTCATTGAAGGGTTGCTCCGTCTGGTCGAGTATGGGGCCGCGGCCGTGGCACGCACCTTGCTCCGTGGGATCGAGTGACCCGAAATCCATGCTGGGTCCACACCACGAGCGTCGCGCGCCACGTTGCCGGTACGCGGCGCGCCGGCCCGAGTCGAGCCTGCAAGCGTCGAGCGCCACACCGTTCGTGGCGGCAAGGGGTCGAGCCCGAGGAGAACTGAGAGCATGCACCGCACCATGTCACGGACCATCGCCGCGGCGCTCGCCGCGCTCGTCAGCGCCGCCGGCGCCGCCCAGGCGCAGCAGCCGCCGCAGCAGATCACCATCTTGTCCGGTCCCCAGGGCGGGTCCTGGTACGGCATGGGAGGCGGCCTCGCCGACCTCTTCGCCGACGCCGGCGTGCGCGCCAACGCCGAGGTGGGTGGGGGCATCTCGAACCTCATCTCCGTCGCACGAGGGATGGGTGAGCTCGCCTTCTCCATGAGCATCGTGCCCCGCATGGGCGAGCTCGGCATGGAGCCGTTCCCCGAGAAGGTCACCGGCATCAGTGCGCTCGGGCGGCTCGCGGAGAACAAGGTCCACATCGTCGTCAGCAAGGACAGCGGCGTCACCGCGGTGACCGACCTCGCAGGCCAGGCGTTCGCGTCCCAGCCGGTGGGCAACGTGACGACGGAGGCGTTCAAGGCCGTGCTCGCGGCCAACAACCTCGGCGAGGACGACCTTGAGATCACACGCGGCGGACAGGGCTACGGCGCGAGCGAGATGAAGGACCGCCGCATCGTCGGCTTCACCGCCACCACCAACCCGCCGAGCCCCGCCTTCGCCGACGTCGCGCAGAACCTCGACGTGCGCTTCCTGCCGCTCGACGAGGCGACGTTCACCGCCATGAAGGCGGAAAACCCGGGCTTCACCCGCGCGGAGATCCCGGCCGGCAGCTACCGAGGGCAGGAGGAGGCCGTGCCCACCGCCGGCACCGACCTCATCCTCGTCGTCAGCCAGTCGATGTCGGAGGACGAGGCGTACTGGATGACGAAGACGCTCGCGGAGAA